>NZ_JAVJSQ010000027.1 GCF_040219335.1 Gimesia sp.
GATTCAGGTGCTTCTGAGTCACAAGTGGGACAGGTTCCAGTGCACACTTCATCCGCCTCGCGCGCGAAGCAGAATTACACAAGAATACGATTCGGAAAGTGACGATCAAGTGCAATTTGTTCCGTTGTGGAGACAGAACTGCGCTGGAAATCGGAGAGGGATTGCATGCAAATGCTGATCAAAGAGAGTCTAAAGAGGGAAGGTTGCCATAAGAGGAGCGCGGGGACTGTGGGAAAAGAAAAACGGCTACCCACTTTGGTGAGCAGCCGTTGAAGTGGAGGCGGGACGATCGCTGTTGCTGTGGAGATCCTTTATTCAAACAGAAACTTCAATCCGCATTGCTGTCCCCGGATGGAAAGGTCATTTCAGATGGCGATGATCTCTGGTAATTCATATCAGAAACGACTGATCTTTTCCTCTGCGAAAGATTTCGAGCGAAAATCTCTGGAATGGCGTGATCGCCAGCAGATGGTAGAGATTATTTGTGGCAGGTGTTTCGTAAAGTTTTATATAGTATTGTGTTATGTCAATTGTCATGTTTGGTGATGAGTCTGGATAACCGATCTTTCCTGGACAAAATGGGGGCGTTCTTTCCTCGGATCGGGCTCAAAACATCAGGAAAATGGAAAAAAACTCGGCAGGGGTGTCACAACTCGGAGGGGGGCCTGTAAGGGAATTGTCTCAACGAGAGCAACCTCAACACCACCAACTTATTTCTGGAGCCTGACATGACTTTCAACCTTCACACTAACCTGTTTCGTCAACTTTTCAACAATGCACTCTTCAAAGGTCTGCTCTGCGGAATCGCTACTTTCAACGTTCTTTCCGGGCCGACTTTTGCTGTCGCAGCGAACCCGATTAACGATGCTGCCGAGTATAAAGAGTGGGGACTTGATTATCCCGGCAAGACTCCCTCCAAGGGGACCACAGCGGATTCTGAAAAACCGGTTGAACGCCCTGTGTCACAGGCTCCTGTTTCTCAAGCTCCTGTATCAAACCCTTCGGGGCTGATGGGGGGCACTGTCCCTCAGGATATCGCAGGCTCCTTTGAGCAGGCTGCGGTTCACGTCATTGTGTTCTACGCTGACGGCAAACACATCATGATGCCCGGCTGGATTGTCGATACGGAACGTCGCATTATTCTGACGTTCGCTCTGATGAAAGATGCCACCCGGGTACATATTGCCTACCCCCAGGTGCCTTCCGATGACAAGGATTCGATGATCGGTTCTCCCGCTGTGATCCTGAACTATGACACCAAGATGGATGTAGCTTATCTGCAGGCCAAAACCATGCCACAGGGACTCGCCCACCTGACCACTTCGAACGCACCACAGACACGTCCTGAACCTCAGCGTACTGTCAGTCACAAACCGACGGCACCAGTGCCTCCTGCACAGGGTGGTCACAATGGTGGTCAGCAGGGACACTTCAATGTTGGCGGATTTAACGGCGGGCAGCAGGGATCGTTCAACGGTGGTCATCTGCAGGGTAATGGAAACGGTGGATATACGCCTCCTCAGCAGCAGGCAAACCCGCTCGTCGGAAAATGGTATCTGCAGGATGTCGTGAATGGGACACAGATTCAGATTGCTGTCGCATTCGGTGCACAGGGGCAGTTTGCGATGGAAGTGATGTCTGTCGATGCCTACGGTCAGCAGAATTATGATTCTGACAACGGTACCTACACCATTCAGGGAAACACGCTGACCGTGAACACCAGCGATGGACCAGAGCAATCCAGGTTCTGGTTTGAGAATGGTGTCCTGTATGTCCAGTTGGTTGCCAACGGAACCACATTCGCTTTCCAGCAGGCAGCATGAGTCGTGTTGAAGGAGGTTGATCGGGAAAAGCCCTCGTTCCTCAGGAACGGGGGCTTTTTTCAATTTCAGGCAAAGACTTTTTGCAAATAATCTGCGCGTGTCTTGTCACAATCCGCTTGCAGACCGGTATGGGAAGGCGTTGACATTTCACTCTTTAAGGAACACGACCATGAAATCTCTTTCCCGCAACCGAATCCCAGTACTTTCTGTCATTGTCTTCCTGGGATCTCTGACGATTCTGAATTCGTACTGTCACACCGCAGCAGCGGCTCCTTATCGCCAGAAAATTCACATGAAACACATAAAGCTCTACGATGCGAACGGCTTCGGACAACCAATTGTCGCTCGATCTTTTCTCATGCCGGCTGACTGGCAGGTTGCCGGAGGAGTTCAGTGGAGTACGCACTACGATCCAAACCAGCCTGCCTATTTCGAGAGTTTTTCCGCGATGAGTCCTGATGGACGAGTCAGCTTTGACATGCTTCCTGCCTATTCCTGGATCTGGTTTACGGATCCTGGCATTCGACAGATGATGATTCAGACCGGCAATGCCTCACGTCTGGCGTCACCGCTTGATGCAACGGGAGTTGTGCAGGAATACATTATCCCCAATTATCGGCCGGGCGCTGTTATCGTTTCGGTAAAACCGCGTCCCGATCTTGCCAATGCACTTCGCCAGCAGTTGATTAAACTGGGGCTGGGGAGACTGGAAGCCAATGGATGCCGGGTGACTCTGGATTTTGTCGAAGCACAAATCGCGTACACTCAAAATGGAGTACGATATCTGGAGTCGGCAGTGGTCCAGTTATTCCGGTCCGACTTTCCTTCTACCGGCATGCAGTCCTATACGGCTTCGAACCTGTTCCTCTTCAAGGCACCCGCAGCAGAATGGGAGGAAAATCAGCTGATTTATGCAACTGCGATGCGTTCGATGCGACAGAATCCCGCCTGGCTCAAAGCAATCAACCAGTTCCAAAAAAATATGGCCCGTATTCGTCAGCAGGGGGCAGTGCGTCGTCAGCAGATTATGCATCAAATGTATGAAGAAATGCGAGAATCGCAGCAGGAATCCTGGGAATATCGGCAGGAGTCTATCGATCACGTCGCACGTGAGTTCAGCGAATCCATCCGTGAAGTCGAAACGTATCATGACCCGTCAACCGGTTATGATGTGGAACTTCCTCAGAACTATGATTATGCATTTTCAAATGGACTGGGTGAGTATATCATCACAAACGATCCGCTCTACAATCCGAGTCAGGATCAGTTTGGGGGAAACTGGCATCCGCTGCAGGCGGCTCCCTAGACTGTGTCCAGTATTATTGTCGTGCTTCCAGTGTCAGGTGTGCGATTGTCACGATGATGCATCAGCAGTTGTGGGAGTCGCATGCTTTTTTTCCTGAACTCAACCGGAGTTCGAAGACCAGTCTGCCGGCAGTACATCGCGGATTCGATCCAATAGCTGTAACTGTGCCAGTTCATCCTCAAGTCGCTCCGGAGTTGTGACGTTAATCGCATCTGCGACTTCCGCCACAAGCAACTCTGCAAAGCGGACACGTGCCCGTCGTAACTGCTGGCGTGCCTGATCAGCGCGGACCGGTTTGCCGATTTCCTGGCTCAGCCGCTCGGCCAGTTCTTCGGAAGAGCAATCCGGATCATCGGTTCGCAATTTCAGGATACTGTAAGCGACGCTACCTTCATGATTCTGCTGATAGTTCTCGAGTTGCGACCAGGCAAGGCTCAGGACCTGATCTCTCCAACTCTCGGTCCAGGCGGCGTCCGTCTCATTGTTTGAGTCGTCGGCATTCAGGTCCAGGTCGTAATCGACAGTGCGCCGGACTTTTTGTTTGGACCACAGGTTACGCACCATATTGCGAACAGCTACTTTGAGCAGATCCCGGAAGCGTCCTTTCTGTGGATCAGCGCCAGCAAAATCGCCCTGGAGCAACCGGACCATGACATCCTGCGAAATCTCATCTGCCAGGTGCTCGTCACGAGTGATTGCGCGGACGTAGCGTCGGATGGCCGGCGAGTACCGCATGACCAGATACTGTCTTGCCTCGGCACCGCCCGCGAGCGATTCACCGTGCGCCCTCTGGATGACGCTCCAGCGTGTCGGCTGTGCATCGAAACGGGATACAAATTCTTCAGGTTCCAGATCTGTCATCGCCAAATTCCAGGGGGCTGATTGTTGATTATGTCACGTTTGTGTTGTGGTTGAGGTTACTGCTGTTTCTGCTGCACGGGTTTCGGAGCGTCCAGCGTAGCTGGCGGTATTGTTGTTCGTCCTCTTTCCAGGGTGCGCAGCTTCAGTTGTTCCATTTCCGTTTCGAGTTGATGTTTCAAAGCGACCGATTTCCAGTAGGGTGACTCAGATGGGCTCTGGGTTGCTGTTTCCAGCTTCTCATAAATTTCAAGGCTTTCATTCAAAAACGCCACTGCCTGCTGCAGGGATTTGAGCCGTTCGGGAACGGTGGAATGCTGCCGATCACCTTCGGCGAGCAACTCGGCATAGGCTCTGAGTAAACCAGCCAGGATTGCCTGTTGTTGTCGGGAACTATCATTTCGAGCCAGTTCGATGGCCTCGCGCAGATGGTCAGCAGCTGCATCGTAACGAAAACGAAGCCGTTGTACGTCAGCCAGCAGTCCGTGAGAACGCTGGAACTGTTCCCGGAATTCTTTCGGGTTGGACAGGAACAGCTTTTCTGAAAACTGCTGGTGTATCTGAGCCGTTTGCAGGGCGGCATCCAGATCGGGGACGGCAATCTCTAAAGCCAGCCTTTGTTCCAGAAACTTCAATAGTGACAGGGTGATTACAGGACTTTCCGGAATTTCGTTGACGAGGCTTTGCTGTTGTTCGATCGCCTGTTCCAGTAGTTGATCAGCTTTTTTCTGCTGGTTATCGGCGTCGAGTACCTGCGCCAGGCGGGATCGGGTTCGGGCCTGCTGCCAGACAACGTGTAAGTCCTGTTGAGCTGGTTCTTCGAAATACGAAATCGCATCTTCGAGATGTTCGCTGACGAGACGCAAGCTGTTTGCAAAGGTTCCTGGTTGAGACGTTTCAACCACCTCTGCCATCAGCAGGGAGAGTTGGGCCTGTAGTTCAGCGAGGGCAGGATCATCACCGGATTTTTTGAGTTCGTCGCATTGCATCATCAGTTTCTGGCAACGATCGAGGCAATCCTGACTGGAAAGCTGTTCTCGATCGAGTTGGACGGTCAACCAGTCTGCTTTCAGAGTCAGAAGCCGGGTATTACGATCGGGTTGAGGAATCCCTGCCAGCAGCTCAGAGGCCTTGTGAACTTCTTCCCGCGCGACACTGTTCTCACCAAGTTGCTGATTTAATTGCGTCAGCCGAATTAATATTTCGGCTCGTGGTTGTCTGAGACTGACAGCATCGGCCCCCGCATGCTGCTCCAGGTCTTCATATAATTGCAGTGTATTACGATAGCTTTCTACAGCCTGCTGGAGCCGCACATCGGTGGCAAAGAATGGATCGGATTGAATTTCGGCGATTCTCAGGTAGGCTTGCGCTATATATTCGGCGAGCGTCCGGTCGGCAGCCACGTCCTGTTCCAGCCGTTGGAGATGCGCGAGTGTTTTCGACACCAGCTCTTCCTGCTGCGTGCTGCCACCACGCAGGCGTGCGATCTGAGGAATATGTTCATTCACCAGCCAGCGACCGAGTTCCTGGCTCCCCTGGAACAGTCGTTCGGAGCGGTTTAAGGCAACCTCCAGCCGTTCAACGTGAAATGTTACTCCGAGGACTGCCGCAACCAGAGTGAGGACCGAAACGGTTGCCAGGACGGTGTAGACTGGATGACGACGAGCCCATTTCCAGCTTTTTTCCCAGAAGGGCGTACGCCGTGCCTCAACGGGACGATGCTCGAGAAACCGCCGAATATCTTCGGCGAGATCGGCGGCAGACTGATAGCGCTTCTGCGGTTTTTTCTCGAGACATTTCAGGCAAATGGTTTCCAGATCTGCTGGAACCCGTGGCTGTAATTTGCGCGGGCTGATTGGCTCCTCGGTCAAGACCAGCATGATGGTCTGCATCAGGTCAGGGGTCTGAAAGGGGGGGCGTCCGGTCAGAAGTTCGTAGAGGATTGCGCCAATGGCATAGACATCGGTGGCAGGTGAAAACTGCTTGACGACACCGCTTGCCTGTTCTGGCGCCATGTAGCTGGGCGTGCCTATGATTTCGCCGGTTTGTGTTTTGTGTTCGTCACCCGCGTGCAGACGTTTGGCGAGACCGAAGTCCATGACTTTAATATTCCCGTCCTTGGCCTGCATGACGTTGGAGGGTTTCAGATCGCGGTGGAGTATTCCGGCCTGATGGCAGGCTTCGATCGCTTCGGAGATCGCGAGAATCGACTTTGCCGACTCGGTGGGGGAAGGCAATTGGGCTCTCAATGCCTCGGACAACGTCACACCTTCGACGTACTCCATCGCCAGGTAAGGTAGACCATTTGACTCTCCGGCTTCATAGATCTGACAGACACCAGGATGAGTTACTGCTGCGACAGCCCTCGATTCTTCTCGAAAACGCGACAACAATGACGGAGATGTTGTGCCCGCCGCAGCAACGACCTTGAGCGCGACAAGCCTTTCGAGGTCCAGGTGTTGTGCGAGATAGACACAACCCATACCTCCCTGACCGAGAATTGAAATCAGGCGGAAGCCCGGTATCTCAGGTAGTGGTGCGGTAGAGGCCATCCTCTGCGGGGTGGGATGTTGATTTGCAACTGTGCCCAGGAAAGTGGTTTGAGCATGTAAATCCCTCTCGTCTCGATTTTCTGAATTCAGCTTTATCCTCCTCCAAAAAAGGATTTCGCAAAGGTTCAATCAGACGACCAAACCTTTGCGAAATGTTCACCGTTGGATTTACGGGAAGCGGACTAATTCCCTGAAGCGTTCAATAAATTTTCGATCTCTTTTTTGAACCCGATTCTGTTCTGGTGCATATAGCCACAAATCATCCAGAGCTGAGCGGGTGTCAGTGTGTCTGACGGCGTGGTCATGTTCATGAATACCATATCGAACTTTTCGGGCATGCTGAAATAACCCAGACCGGTTCGTTCATTCTTCGTGGCAACCGCTTTAATGACCGCGGGAGGCAGGGAACCTTCCTCAACCCCAGCGACGACCGTGTATGCCAGGATGCCGAAGACCAGTTCGCCATGGAAATGACCCAATTCGCGCAGTTCGAAGGTGATCTTGGAAGTCTCTCCATCCATCTCCCAGAGCAACTGGTAGAATTTCTTTCCGTTATCCAGAGTCTGCTCACGCAGAAAGACATTATCTGACATCTTCTCCAGGTTCGTTTTTAATTTTGCTAATGCCTTCTCTCGTGCTTCCTCTGCCGCCTGATCTTTTTCTTGAGCGAAGGCTGCTCCATTGGCCATGACAACAAACATCAGGGAAAAAGCCAGCAGTGATCGAATCATTACGTGCAAGTTCATTTTAGTTTCCAATCTGTAAATTCTTGAGCAGGTTGAGTTAAATTCAGCAGTAAGTTGACTAAGAATCATCGTGAAACAAAGCGCTGCTTCAGCGCGATTCGTTGACGGGCACGACAGCCACGACAAGCTCCTTTACGACTCCGTTTTCGTACTGTACGGCCAGACCGAGATCGCGATACAACTGGTGATACTCGTTGACGTCGAACAAATGTGCGAGTTCAACATCCCAGTCATCACCGAATTGTTTTCTGATGTCGGCACTGGGCATGCCCAGGGAGACCTTGATCGATTCTCCGCCGAGTCCCGGGCGGCGTACTGTGATGGCAGGGGCTGCCTTACCGTCGAGGATCACAGCCAGTACTTCACGTGTTGCCAGCACGGTAATGCCCAGGTCTTTGTACTTGTAGTACTTCAGATTCGTCCCTTCGACGACGGGGATTTCGACATCAGCCGGTCCCAGATCGTCTATGAGTTGTTTGAGGCTCTGGCTGAGACCGATCACTTTTCCATCGGCGAGTTTGACAGCCGTCACCGGACGCCAGTCCTTGATTCCGGGCTTACGAAACTCGGACTTTGCTTTCGGTTTGACCCCGGCGGCTTTAGCCAGAACGACGTAATCGTCGTAAGCGATCGGCCACCAGGAACTGGCAGCGGTCATGCCATTCAAATATTCCTCGAACAGCTTGAGAGCCGTCTCTTGTTTCTCTCTTTCCGTATTGGCGGTGAGAGTACGTGCCTGGTTGAAACGCAATGCGGATTCCATCGCTTTAACGGCTTCTCCGTTGCCACGCACCGTTTTGGCTTTGGCCAGTAACTGTAAGGTGGAAGTCATCAGTTCCGGACTGAAACCGCGTGCCGATCCGGAGTTGATCAAAATGGAAGCATGGACCAGAGGATCGAGCGTCTTCGCCAGCTGTTCGTCCTTGAGGGCTGTAAAGACTTCATCAAACCAGCGTTCTGCCTGACCAACATCTTTTCCACCGGGATGAATCAGGTAAGCGACTGCCAGGTTGGCTTTGACCATCAGAAAAGGGTCTTTCAGTTGTAACCTTTCCTTGAGCCGTAAAGCTTCGCGGAAAGCACCGACCGCTTCAAACCACAATTTTTCATCTACGCCACGCACGGCGGGTTCCAGTGAATCGGGACGCCGATAGAAACCACCGACAACAAGATGACCCACGTCAAAGTTGCGCAAGTCTTTTTCGTCCAGGCCATCGCAATACTGCATCAATAATGCATAACCAAGATTGGCCCAGGCCTCGTAGCATTCCGGGAAGTCCTCTGTGACGTTTCGGAAACAGATTTCTGCGTGTGGATAATGCTGATTCTGCAGAAACATCACACCGGTCTGAAATGAACTGAGTGATTGCCACATGGCTTTTGTCCGCTCATCGTCAAACAGGTATCCGGCACGGTCTTCCCAGGAGGGGTGATTCAGTTTTAACCCTTCAAAACGGCAGTACGGTGGACCGCTGCCACGCCATCCATTGAGATCGCTGACAAGTCCGCGACGTGTATAACCGGCTTTGAACGCCAGCTGCATCCCGAACAGGTCCGCTTCGAGTTCCTTCTCGCGATCTGTGGCGAGTCGGACCATCTGCAGATCGTTCCCGAACTTCTGAAAAAACTCAATCTTCTTGTGGCTGTGACGGTAGTAGAGGTGTCCCAGTTCGTGGCCGATCGTGAATGCCAGCGTTTCTTCATCAAATTTGGCAATCTTTTCGATGGTATCGACTGTCACTTCGATAAACGGGACCTCAACGCCGTCCTCGGTTCGAAACCCCGCGAAGGCATTGGCAAATCCAGGATCGATGACAGTAACTTTGGGAGGCCAGACTTTCCAGCCTTCTGGCTGTTCCATGACGGCCAGTAATCGCTTGGTCACCCGATCCACAACTTCACGGTGCTTATCAGTGATCTCCCCGAACGACTGTTCGGGGAGCGTCCCGAGGAATATGCCCAGGAACAGCATATAGAACAGTGTCTTTCTTAGATTAATCATTGTCTTACCTTTTCTTGAAAGTTGCCCGTTGCGTTAGTCCGCAAGACGCGACTGTGAGAAGATATTCAGATTAATCGAAGAAGTTTCTTCGCTATCGACACCGGGAGTGTTTCTCGCCGACTGGGAAGCAGGCAGACTGATCTGCCCTTGATCCCCGGCTTTGGTGGTATCGAAAGAGAAATTCAACGAACCAGATTTGGGTGTAGACGCCTCGGATAACGAGGTCCGTCCGAGTTGACCGATCGACCCGCTTTGGCTGAGCACGGCGTTGCGATTGTCTGAGAAACTGTTTCGGCTGAGGGATCCCGCTGCCATCTGAGCAGTGGAATCTTGACGGGCAAAGGCAGGTGCTCCCTGCTGTTTTGCAAGAGTTCCGGCAGTGGAAGCCTGGGAGACTTTCAGACCTGCCACAGAATCTTTGATTCGTGAAGGGGCATCCGGGAATGTGATTTCCTGAGCCGTAACCTGGTTCATGGATAAGTAGACCAGGTTTCCGGCGATGCATGCAGACAGAACAGAAATTTTCATCTTTTTCATAGTAATCTCCTGTTGGGTTGCTCATGTTCTCCAGCTGTGGAACAGTATTGCGTGTTAATGAAGTTTACATTTCGCAAAACATCAGGTGCCAAACTTGAAAATGAACTTTCGAGTCTGCACCAGTGCACTGTCCCATACAGCGGATCATTCGACTTGTGACAGGTGATTTGCAAAAAAGTTATGAAAAAAAACAAAACACAAGGAATCAGATTCCATCTCGACTGGATTGTCTGCGTACCTGTGTCTTCTTGAGAACTTAACCTCCCGATATTAGTTCCTGCGTCAATAAGAATTGTGGTTCGATGGGTGCTGGAGGCGTATTAAAACCCCAGAGAACGCAGCCGCTGCATACACAGCGAGGGGTTGATACTTGCGTTCATTATGCTATTGCTATTCTTTGCCGTCAAGATGCTATCGTCCAATTGCACAGCAGGAATTCTTTTGGCTCAGGAATCATTCCTGATTGTGTAAACTCTCCAGGGCGATGAATGTAATGACTCCAGGTTGTCGTTCCAGTATGGGAGGCTCCCCGTTATGAGCGGGTTAACCGGGTATCCCCGTGAGTTCTCTCAGCATCCGTTTTCTGCCAGGCCTGTATCGTCGAAAATGATAATTGGATCGTAGTGCGACATTCTGTCGGACCAGGCAACTTGACTTCTGTTCAAACCAGGGGGATAATCAGGAATCAGCAGCTCGGCTTATCACAGTTTGACGATTGCGGAGTCTTCAGAACGATGGGACACCTGCCAGAGATTCAGTCACTGGGAGTCTAGATAGTGCCTGCACCCCAAAAATATGCTTCCATGGGGGGAGGGGGGCTTGCTCTCCTGTTCTTGCTTTGTGCCTGGTTTGCGGGTTCCAGATGGGGACTGCCAACCGAACATCTACAGGCACAACAACCGGATCAGCCGCTTGTGGCACCACGGCCAGCGATCCATTCTGATACCAGTACGGCCAGGCAAAGGCGTCAGCTACTGACGGAGATGGAAGCAGTCTGGCTGGAAGGGAACCTGACGGAAGCGATCGCGCTGGCTGAAAAGCTTTACAGGCTCGAACAGAAAATCTTTGGCTCCGAGTCGGACGAGGCGGCGTGGCGACTTCGCGATCTTGCCAAATACTCGCTGGAAAACAACCAGGTTGATGCCGCATTACGGTACGCAACGCAGTCGTCGGAAATCATTGATCGCTTACATCAGGCCGAGTCCTGGAAAACTGAGGACGCCCTTCGTTTTCAACAGACTCTGGTAGCGATCTCCGACCTGCCGCTCACAAAACGCATGAAGTTTCTGAATGCAGAACGGGACTTCTTAAATGGTTTGCTTGAGAATGACTATCGTGCTGCTTTGGAGGCGAATCTTCTGCGGGCCGGCGTGCTGCTGGAACTGCTGGGAGATCGTCATCTCAGTGTGATCGAAGCTTTGCTGAGAAGCCAGGAGCTGTTGGTTGTCATGAACGACCCGAGTTCCTCAATCACACAAATTCAGCGGCTCGATCAACTGATACCACAGGTCACGAAGACTCCGCATCCCGTGCATGCGTACTTACATAAGGTCTGGGCCGACCAGGCACTGCATGGTGGGGCTACGGATCTTGCTGACGAACACTTCCGCAAATCCGTAAAATTCTACGAGCAGTCGAAAGTGGATTTCCTGCCGGATTATGCAATCACACTTAACAATTTCGGTTTGTTTCTGATACGAACCGGCCGGTTTGACGAAGCCCATCATGTTCTGAATAAAGCCTGCAGTCTTTTGAGAAATCGCGTCGGGCTTATCAATTCCCAGACGCAACTGCTGGAGTACAACTTGATCAGTCTCGAACAATATCTCAGTCAGCAGGCGTTGCCTGAGCATGACTGGGATACTGCAGAGCGCTATCTCGAGAACAGCCTTGCTACTTTGAAACAGATTGAATCCGATACTGGAAAGAGTCAGTACCAGATACGGGACGTTGAGTGGGACCTGAAGGTCTTGCGGCAGTGTCGAACGATGAATCAAGCTTCATTACAGGACATGGACCGTTGCCTGGCTCTGAAATCACAGATTGATACGAAAACAATCCCGGGTGACGAAACCGCAGCGCTGGCACTGAGTCGTGAGTATCGTGATCTGGTTCAGAAGTTGTTCGGGGCGAATACTCCGTCAGCGGTACGTGCTGATTTTCAAGTCGCAAAACAGACGAATGATCGCGATGCCAAACTCGCGCTCTACAGATCACTTCTCGAGCCAATGCGCGCGGTGCTGGGAGATGACCATCCGGCGTACGCGGAACTTCTCATCGAAATTGCCGACTGGAGTGAGCCAGCTTCTGAACAGACACTGAAACTGGCAGAGACCGCTACCGGGATTTACGAGAAGAATTCCTGGCACCAGACCCCGGAATATGCTCGTGCGCTGCGAATCGTCGGTCGGATTCGAAATACACTGCGCCGGGATGATGCCATCGAGGCGCTGCTCAAAGCCGAAGGTGTCTTGAAAGAACAGCGCCTCACCAGTGGTATCGATTATCTTATCACGTTAAACGAGCTTCTGTTCTATTACCGCAATCACGATCAGCTGATCGAAGCGATTCCTTATTGTCAAACTGCAGAAGAGTTGGCGCGGCAGCTGCTGAAAGTGGATCGAGGTCTTGCCGCCCAAACCTGTAATCAGGTTGCGACGATCTACGAAACTCTCGGACGGACCGATGAGGCGCTTCAGAACTATTTGCGAGCAGTGAATATTTTCGATGAACTTGCAGGTCCGCCAAGCCGCGCACAACTTATCACATTGAAGAACGTCGCGGGACTTTATCGCAGACAACGGCAATACGTGTCCGCGGAAGACTTCTTTCGACGATTTCTGAAAATGGTCGAAACACCCGGTTTGTACGACCGGGGATTACAGGTCGATGCTGTATTGGGTCTCACCTCCATGTACCAGGAACAGGAACGGTACCAGGGGGCACGCAACCTGCTCGGCCAATTGGATCAGTCTCTACAGCAGGATGAAAAAATCTCGACTCTCTGGTGCAATATTCGACTGGCACAGATCTCGCTTGAGCAGTCAGACGAAAAACCAGACAAAGCTGTTGCGCTGTTTGAGGAATTATGGAATGTGCTCGCAACGGGTACCTTCCCGCCGAAATCAGAGTCGACGTTGCAGAACGATCAGTCCCCCAAATCAACGCTGAAACGTCCGCAAATCTACAGGGAACGGGAATGGTTGGGATTTCTCCAGCAAGTGAAGCGGATTAGCGGTCAGTTTTCGGATCCGGCGCCTTACCTGCGTGTGCTGAAAGTCATACAGGATCACGCCCGGGAATGGGATCAAAATGAACCGTGGCATCTGGCCGATGCGGAGAATGAATTACGTGAAGCACGAAAATATGCGGACCTGTCTCCCGAAGCTCGTCTGAAATTGAAAGCGGCTGAGGAGTGGGAGTCAAAGGCCCTGGATCAGTCCGGCAGCGAAGCAACGGCAGATCGGCTTTCGCTGCTGGAAAAAGTGCTGGCGACTCAAACTGAGATTCTGGGGCGCAAACACCGCGCTGTCGCGACCACCTGTCTGGAGTTCGCCCAACTCCAGAGAAAATCCGGTCGGATCAGCAGCGCGATGGACTCTTATCGTGAGGCAGTCCGGATTCGATCCGAACTGCTGGGCGATCGACATGCGGCGACTGCGGAAGCCCAATCGGAAGCTGCACTCGGTGCAATGGCAGCCGGAGATGTTCAACAGGCGCAGCGATGGTTGTCCGAGGCGATCAAAACTCAAACGGAAATTCTGGGGGAGAACGACCCGGCCCTGGCAGAGAGCTATCATCGGCTGGTGAAGTATTACATTTATCAGGGACAGTATGCCGAAGCGCTGGAACTGGCGCAATCCACCTGTCAACGATATGCAGCCGTGTTCGGTAAGATGAGTCTGAAGAATGCCGAGGCCCTGAAGACACTTTCTTCCGTTTATTCAGCTCTCGGAAATGACATGCAGGCCATTTATCCTTTGCTGGAATCCATGGAGATTGTGAATGGCCTGGACGTTGATTCGCGTGCAGAAACGGAGTTCATCCTGGCTGCTGGCTGGCAACTTCTGCAGTTTCCACTCTCGCATGCGCTCCTGCAGGAAGTTGTCGATGAGTTTGTGGCGAAACTGAAGATGACGGATCCCGATTCGAAGGACTATGCGAATGCACTTGAACTTCGAGGGATGTTGAGTTTTAACCTGAAAAAGTATGAGGAAGCTGAGACATACTTTCAGCAATCACTCCAGATTTACAGGAAGTTCTTCGAAAACCCCAATCATCCACAGATATCAGAGCTCCTGAATAATCTAGGGGCGGTCGCCCTGAATCGGGGAAAACTGGAGCAGGCAGAGCAGTATCTGGAGCAGGCTTTCAGCTCCAGATTGGAGAGCACAGTAACGGGGAACGAAATCCAGTTTCTGATTTTCTACAATCTGGCGGAAGTGAAGGCGCGCCTGGGAAAATCCGCTACCGCTCTGAAATATCTGACACGCTGTTTTGAAATCGATGAACGTTCTCTCATGACAAATCTGCTGCTCAGACCGGAAGCAGCTCTGACCAAGCTCTTGAATAACCGGTTTAATCTCTATTCACTACTTGTGACTCTGCAACTCTCGGGGCAGCTGCCAGAGGATTCAGTTTCAGATGTGTTTTCCCGTATTCTGGGACGCAAGGGACTGGCATTGGACATCGCCTGCCAGATGAATGCGGCTCAGAACGCATTGATTCACGATGCCGGCATCGCCAGTAAACTCCAGGAAATCCAACAGCTGCGGATCTGGCTGGCAGAGTCCAGCGTGACCGGAGAGGAGTTCGAGAAGCAGCAGGTTTCCAATGACGGCGAGAAATTTGTACCGAACCGTCAGACCAAAGCCGTGCTCCGAATTCAGGAACTGCAGGAACAGGTTGCCCTCGCAATCCGGGAGGCCGGTCTGCAACTGCAATTGACGGGCGTCGATGTCGAAGAGATTCGCGGGAAACTGCCTCCTGACAGTGCGTTGATCGAGTTTGTTGTCAGCGGCCTGATCGATCTGAAAGACCCGGCCTCACGTGCAGGGGACGACCCGCATCTACTTGCTTTTTATCTGCCATCCGATGCAAAGCGGGCCTGCCGTCTCGTCGATCTGGGGCGAATCAAGGATATCAACGAGCAGATTGAAAAACTTCGGGGGCATATCGAACGCGTTCCCCGTTCGCTCCGTTTCATGTCGGAAGACGAATTGGAGTCTCAATATCAGGAATTGAGTTCCCAACTCTATCGCAGCCTGCTGCAGCCTTTTGATGAAGAACTGTCGAAACTCGACCACCTCGTGATCGCCCCGGATGGACAACTTCATTTTATTCCGTTTGCCGCGCTGACCCGCGCGAATGGTCACTATCTGGTTGAGGACCTGGCCATCAGCTATGTCTCTTCCGGGCGGGATCTGCTCCGTGAGAAAGCAGCGCCCGGCCGTGGTACTCTGGTGCTCGCCGACCCGGATTATGATGCGACCCGCGAACAGCGGATCTCGCAGGCGAAAACACTCGGCATTGATTTGTCGGATCATCAGAAATTTGCGTTGCGAGGTGCCGGCCAGACGGAACTGAGATCACTCCGCTGGAGGCCCTTACCGGGAGCGCGGAAAGAAGCCGCGTCTGTTCAGACTCACCTGGATGGTTCCATTTACGCTCCCGTGCAGGTCTTTTACGGAGGGGACGCAGCTGAAGACGTCTTTAAAACGGTGGTCTCTCCCAGGATTGTCCACATCGCGACTCATGGATTTTATCTCCCACTGGAAAATGCCGGGGCGTTTAACGAGAGTCGGTCGGTTCAAAGATCGTCCGGTTCGGCTCTGGGAAGGTTGCGATATGTCGACAATCCGCTGTTGCGATCCGGGCTTGTGCTCGCGGGAGCCAATCAGCTGGCAACGAGCAGCGAGAAGCGAGGCGTCAATCTTGAGGACGGCTGGCTGACCGCCCAGGAAATCTCATCGATGGATTTTCGCAATACGGAACTGGTTGTGCTGAGTGCTTGCGAAAGTGGTCTGGGAGATTCTGAATTGGGGAATGGGGTGCGGGGATTACAGCGCGCATTTATCGTGGCTGGAGCCCATAGCCTGTTGACGAGTATGTTCGAAGTGCCGGACAAAGAGACGCGCGAACTGATGGATTCGTTTTATCAAAAATTCGTTCAATCAGGCGATCAGGTCAAATCCATGCAAGCGGCCCAGCAAAAACTCATTTTGCAGCGAAGGGAGCAAAGTGATGCCGCCCACCCCTTCTTCTGGGCAAGTTTCTTTATCGTGGGACAGCCAGAAAAAACTCCCGCCGGCAAGTGATTCTGAGAAGTTGAGATCAGATAAAAAAACAGCCACCTGCGAAAGTCGCAAGTGGTTGTTTTTTATAACCGGGGCAGCTCAACAGAGAATATTTCAGAACACAAAAAAAGCCCCCGTTCACAAGGAACGAGGGCTTTCCACAACCAACCTCTTTCATCCAGCCTTACGATGCTTTCTGGAAAGCCATGGTGGTTCCGTCGGCAACCATCTGCACATAGAGGACACCATTTTCAAACCAGAACTTTGACTGTTCCACACCATCGCTGGTGTTCACGGTCAGAGTATTGCCGTTGACTCTGTAAGTTCCATTGTCGGAGTCATATTTCTGTTGGCCGTTGGCATCGACGGCCATTACTTCCATCGCAAACTCTCCTTGAGCACTGAAGGCGACGGCGATCTGAATCTGTACCCCGTTTAAGACATCCTGCAGATACCATTTTCCGACGAGCGGGTTTGACTGCTGCTGGGGAGGTGTGTATCCACCATTTCCCTGAGACTGACCACCATTGAAGCCACCCTGCTGCCCGCCATTGTGACCACCCTGAACAGGAGGCACTGGTGCAGTCGGTTTGTGGCTGGCAGTGCGGTGAGGCATGCCACCCTGTGGTGTGTTTGAAGCTGTCAGGTGGACGAGTTCCTGAGGCATTGTTTTCGCCTGCAGATAAGCCACATCCATCTTGCCGTCGTACTGCAGGATCAAAGCGGGAGAACCGACCAGCGAATCCTTGTCACGGGAAGGTACTTGAGGGTAGGCAATTTGAACCTTGGTGGCATTTTTGAGCAGGGCGAAGGTCAGGATAATCCGACGTTCCGTATCGACGATCCACCCTGGCATCACCATGTGTTTGCCATCAGCGTAGAACACGATGACGTGAACCACGGCCTGCTCAATTGAGCCGGCGATGTTCTGAGGTACCGTGCCCCCCATCAGGGCTGATGGGTTCGATGCAGGGGGGTGAGCAGGGGGAGTTTGCGGAGCAGGTCGTGTGGCTGGTGCTTCTGATCCCTGCTGTGCTCCCTTGCCAGGATAATCAAGTCCCCACTCCTCATACTCTGAAGCACGAGAGACCGGATCAGCTGCGACAGCGAAACCAGATCCGCCCAGCGTATTGAAAGCAAGGGCTCCGCAGAGCAGGCTTTTTACCAGTGTTTTGTTGCAGAATTCACGAAACAGTTTTGTGTTGATGTTGAAGGTCATGTCAGGCTCCAGAAGAAAAAGGTTTGTGTTGTTTTGTGGTTGCTCTCGTTGAGACAATTCCCTTACAGGCCCCCCTCTGAGTTGTGACACTCCAGGCGACTTTTTTTTCATTTTCCTGATGAATTGAGCCCGTTACGCGGCAAAAATGCCCCGGATTCGTACAAAAAACACCCCATTTCTGCGCATGTTATTAGGTTGTAACCCTAAATATTAAAGACACTTACGGGGTAAGAATGCCCGGGGATGAACTTCATCCTCAAAATATTACATGTGTTTTCTGGAGAACTTCCATTACCTGCCACTTTGCAGGAGACGAAGTTGTGAATCGAATACGGGAGAAGAGAGTGCGGTCAGGCAGTGACGTTCGCCGGGCGCTCAAGCAACGGTCCTGGAAGCTGGTAAATAAAGGATAGAGATCGCCACCGGGAAACGATAAGCTAACGTAAAGCGTCCGTGGGGGCAGGTCAGTCTTCGCGCAACCTGTTAATGCGTACTCGGGGCGATTTTTGATGTCACACGAATTAGCTCGCATCAACTCATCATTGATAGAGGTTTGAACGATCAATTCACTCAGACAATTATGGGACTTCTCACGAATTTTGACTGAGTCCGGTTCTCTGCAATGTCTCCTACGTTACAGATTTTGAAAGGACAGAATGAAAAAGTATGCCCCTCTAGCATTGATTGTCGGTTTTCTGATACTCGCACTCGTGCGCTTCGGTGTGCGGCACGGTTTTCAGTTCGGACCTACGAACGGGGAAGTGATTCAAAAATATCATTCAGAGTTTGAGCCACTGCATTCGACGTTGTCAGCTGTCGTAACTCGAATTGATGAACTCAATCCGGTGGAAGAAACGAAGCTCGATCTCACGCTGGATCCCAAACCGATATTGATTGTGGGTGATGCGGAACGAACCAATACCTCTATGATCTCTTTAAGTTATTTGAAAACTTATCAATCGCCTGATGTGACTGGATCGAGTGATCTGACGGCTGAAGATTACGGGCATCAGCGTTTTTCCATCGATGGGGATGATTTTCAACATACGATAGCCTGGACGGGCGATGAGAACCCCATGGTCTCTTCCGCACTCGAGAATGATGGATCCGATATGGATAAAATGCTCCAAAAGACATTGTCGCTGGAGTATCTGATCGTCGGACGCAACGGAGAGATGAAGCCGAGCATGTATGACGAACACGGTCGACCGACGGAAGATTTACCCTGTGAAGTCTTTCTGGTGAGCCTCAAAACTGGAGAAATCGTAGGACAGGCACCACTGTTATTGCCAGCCGCTGCGCGACCGGGAGGCAGCATGGGGCCGGGGGAAATTGTCAACGAGGTCGTTCGTCAGATTGGTGAGGCGTGGAATCAGGGGGCTATAATTAAGTGGCGAGAGCCAGAACCTTAGCGATCATGGTATGGCATCCCGGATCTGACAAAAATTCTCAATCAAGCTGCGTGTCAACGGTCAGAGTGGCCGAGACTAAGTGACTCAGATGGAAGGATGGATGGGCGGCCGCTTCTGCCGGTAGCTATGGCGTTGGAAGACGGCTTTCCCGTGCGTGCGTGAGCGGCCTTTGAGCATAAAGAAAAAGCAACCGGTGAAGGTGACATGGGGCATGTCAGGTGTGAATCCGGGTTTCTGCCTCTGGAACCAGTCCCTGTCCAGGTTAAGGATTTTCATCTACGGTGTTGCATTCCCTTCTTATACAATGACGCGTCTGGATGCTGGAACTGAGTGGATGATCGCATTGAAGGAATGTGGTTCCTGCGGGAGGCTGAACCACAGACAACGTCGTCAGGCGGGCCGCCTAAGTTTTAACAGGGTTGGTTCCTGCTTTTGACCTGGTCTGTCTCTCTGTCCGTTTCCGGCTTGTTGCGCTTGGTCTGAATTGCATTCGGGCGGCCCCTTTTTTCTGGTTGGGCATTCGCAGATTGATCATGTTGGTTTTAAATTTTGTGTATCGGCGTGGGGGAGTCAAGTGGAATGGGTGTGTTGACCTGCTCTGAGTGTGCAGTGAAGAGGCTTGAGTCAACTGTGAATTGCTCTGAACATGCTGCGAAATAATTTGAAAATTTACGAGACATCGAGAACCGGTTCATTTTGTTCCGGTGAAAAGCGGGAAAAATCGATGGCGATTCAGGTGCTTCTGAGTCACAAGTGGGACAGGTTCCAGTGCACACTTCATCCGCCTCGCGCGCGAAGCA